>CBDCXK010000001.1:0-17008 GCA_965223705.1 Myxococcota bacterium
GAATCGATCTGAGCAGCCGGTGCAGGGCGCTCGATGACACCTTCGGTGCGGCGTAGCGTTTCGACGCCGAGGTCTCCCGCAGCGACAAGGTCTTCGTCGACGCCGACACCGACGGCGATCGAGAAGCGACGCTCGGGCTTGCGCGTCAGGTTCACGATCGTCGATTTGAAGACCGTTCCATTCGGAATTCGCACGTGGTTGCCTTCGCTCGTGACGAGAATCGTCGCCCGTGACGTGAGACGAGCGACCCTTCCCTCATGTTCGCCGATCTGCACGAGGTCATTCGGGGCGAAAGGCTGCCGTAGGCTGAGCAGCACGCTCGCAATGTAGTTCTCGACCAGATCGCGAAACCCAAAACCCAAGGCGAGGCCGACGATCCCAGCAGCGCCGATCACAGCACCCACCATGGCGGTCGCATCGAGAATCTCGAGAGCGATCAAGAGGCCGATCACGAACACCGCGAAGCGGATCAATTGACGGATCAAATCACGAAGGAAGGCGTTGGTGGACAGCGAATTGAGAAGACCATCCCAGCGCGCGAGCATCCGGGCCGCTAGGCCGGCGCCCACGACGACGAGCAACGCCAGGAGAAATAGCGGGAAGGACTCTAGAAGGTTCCACGCTCTATTCTCGAGACGCTCGAGAGCGACAGACACGCGTCGGGACACCGACCGTGTCTCCTCGATCCGATTGGAGACCGCAGCGACACCCGCGACCTGAGCGGCCAGCTCTCCTGCCAACTCCCGGCTGCGACTGCTGTCCACCGAGCCAGTCAGTTCGACGATCCCCGCTTCGACGGAGACTGTGACGGGCCGGAGCTCAGGCAAAGCGGCGAACGTTGCGCGCAGGCGCCGTTCGATCTCGTCATCGGTGCTGACATCGAGCGCGGTTTCGACAGCTTGCTCGGTGACTTCGGCTTGTTCTTGGGCACTGGCCGAAGCGCCGGAGCAAACGAAACCAACGGCAGCGAACCAGATCAAAAAAACTCTGGCCGTCAACGATTGGCCTGCTTGTCGATGCGAGTTCGGTCCGAGACCGCAGTAATCTCGTTCATTGCCGTTTCGAAAATCTCCCGGTGAAACGTTTCGAGAAACGCGCGGCGCTCGGGACGGGCGGCGGCGGTCGCCGTCTGCACGGCGCGAAGCAACGCAAGAACGACATCGACATCGCTCCCTCCGTAGTGGCGGATAGGACCGAGAGCTTCCACGACCAGCGTTTCGAACTGGAAGACCGGGCTGATCACTCGAACCCTACCCTCCGGGTCGCTTCGGTGGGCGCCCGGGAACACCCGAGAGACCAACGTTTCAATAACCGCCCCCAAACGTTCGGTGCAGGCCACAGCCGTCCGAGGGTCGTTGGTTCCCGGTGAGAGCGCGCGGACCGCCATCTCCGTGAGCTGGCCGGTCAGGAAAGGCAAGTCCTGGACCGACGTTCTCTGGTTGCCGATCGCAAACCCTTCGCGAATTCACTCTTCGACTTCCACCGAACCTTCGCCGCCCTGTACTCGCGCCAGCACGGTCTGTTTCGACACGAAGCGACCCGGCGGGGATTCGATCCAAAGAACCAGATCGTTTTCGGTTGCGGTGCGGAGCAAGGCTTCGGTGCCGATGACGCGAACGTATCCCTCCCTTCCCGAAATCACGGGCCAGGTGGTTGCGTAGAGCGTCTCCAATGACGCGGCCGCTTCGACGGAGATCGAGGCCTCTTCGCCGAGTGTTTCGGGAAACAAGTGCGGGAGGATCTCATCGATCTCTCGGACGACGTTTCCGACGACTTCCGACACCTGAATCGAACTCGCGGCGTGGTGGATGAAGTAGATGAGGACGAACAGGCTGATGACCCCCAACAGCGCTGCGGTGGCCATCGAGAGATACGGGATAAACGGATCGTCCCCGGCTCCGATCGCGCGGAGGACAACAAGGCTGAAGAGAAACGTGGCGACGAACGTGCCCATGACCGCCTGGCTCGCACGATCGCGCATGAAGTTGCGAAGGAGTCGGGGGCCAAATTGTGATGACGCCAGCGTCAGGGCGACGATCGTGATCGAAAACACCACACCGGTCACCGTGATCATGGACCCCGCAATGACGCCCAGTACCGTGCGACCACCTTCGGCCGTTGAGGTGTAGATCCATGGAAGCTTGACGACCCAGCCGCTGTCTACGTGCGCGTCGAGCCGAAGCATGGCCCCCGCGCCAATGGTGGAAACCAGCGCCATGCAACACGGAACGAACCAATAGCTGGCCCGTACCGCGTCCCACAGGCTCGCGAGCTGGGCTGCCCATCGAGAGAAACGCATCGACTGAAGCTAGCGCGCCTTGGCGGGTCGAAGGCCGCGGTCGAATTCAGTCGTCATGGAAGTCCTTTCGGATAGCGTCGTGCGAATTTTGCACTGGAATCGTCGACGACCCTTGGGCCCGAGACGCAAGTCAGCGCCTCGGGCCTTCTCAATCGCGCTATCCCGGAGGCTTTCCGCGCAGCGCGTTTGCGACGGCCGCGACGACCATGAGAACCAGAAATACGACGAACAGGATCCATGCGATGTTCGCCGAAGCTCCAGCCACCCCAGAGAAGCCGAGTGCGCCCGCAATCAGAGCCAGGATCAAGAACGTGAGAGCCCATGAAAGCATCGTTGCGTCCTCCTCATCCTCGGCGTTTGCAGTTGGCGTGCCAGCCGCGTCCGGTGCGACACGCACCGTGCACGGGCGAAACGGAGGACCGCGCGATCCCGGGTTTACCGAGCTTGTTGTACGGATTACAACGCCGTATTCATCAGACTTGAAGCACCCCAGGTAGAATGCCCACAGGTCGATCACTGGCTCGGGGAACGTCGGATGCGCATCGCCCATATCTCGGATCTTCACTTCGGCGATCCGGTGGTGCCGGAAGTCTGTGAAGCGCTAGTCCGGCGCATTCAGGCGCTTGGACCGGAAACAGTGGTCGTCTCCGGAGATCTCACCCAGCGCGCGAAGCCGGAGGAGTTCCGATCTGCACGGGCGTTTCTCGACCGACTCTCGAAAGCCCCGATTGCGGTCCCGGGGAATCACGACATCCCGCTGTACCGCGTATGGGAGCGTCTGCGATCTCCGCGTGCGCTCTACCGAGAGTTCATCCACCCCGAGACCGATCGCGTCATCGAGCTATCCGAAGCGGTATTGGTCGGACTCGATTCATCCGATCCGTATCGGTCCGTGACCAACGGTAGAATTCGCCGCGCGCAACTCGAGCTGTGCCGCGAGGCCTTTTCCACGGCGAAGACGGAAGCCTGGCGGGTGGTTGTCCTCCACCATCATCTGGTTCCCGGGCCGACCTATGATCGCAGTCGTCCCATGGCGCGCGCGAAACGCGCGCTCGAAGCGTTCACCGAGCTCAAAGTCGACCTCGTGCTTTCGGGCCACCTCCACCGCGCGTATCTGGGGAATTCTCTCGATGTGTACGCCGGCGCGCGCCGCGACCACGGCGTCATCGTCGCGCAGTGCGGCACGAGCACGTCGAGGCGCGGCCGTGGACTCGAGCGCGAGAGCAACTCATTCAACTGGATCGAGCTCGGACGAGACGCCTTGGAGATCACTCACTTTCTCTATCTGAGCGGTCCGAAGTCTTTCGCTCCGGTGAGTCACCACCGATTTGCGCGACCCAGTGCCGGGGGGCTCCGCTCCGGGATCGAGGGGCCCGAGCTCTCATGACGCGCCGACGGGTCGCCCTCGTGGTCAATCGTCGCGCCTCTCGATGTCCAGACGATCTGGAGGCGGCGGTCCGGATCCTCCGAGAAGGGAGCGATTTGACGCTGTTTTCCGTTGCTGTTCCCGAGGAAGTACCACGGCAGGTTTCGCAGGCCGTGCACAACTGCGAGCGGCTGATCATCGGAAGCGGTGACGGGACGATCGCGCGGGCCGCGAGCGTGTTGCTGGCGGCGGGTCGCCCCGTTGGCGTGCTCCCCCTCGGCAACTCTAACGATTTGGCCCGTGGCCTCGGTATGCCTCTCGACCTCGACGCCGCTTGCCGCGCCCTGCTGGATGCGAGAGTCGCCCGCATCGACGTCTCTCGAATCAACGAGCACTACTTCTTCAACGCGGCGACCGTCGGAATCGGCGCGGCGGTCTCGGCACAGATGGTTCCGGAGGCGAAACGTCGCTGGCGCCGCTTGAGCCAAGTGACTCGCCTCGTTTCAGCACTTCGCCAGCGCCGGCGGTTTCGCGTTGACCTCGAACTCGACGGTGCAAGGGAGACCCTCGCCTCCGTTCATCTCGCCGTGGCCAACGGAAGGACGCACGGCGGCGGTATCGCGATCTCTGACGAGGCGTACCTCGACGATGGACGGTTGCGGCTCTCGAGCGTCCGTCCGCAACCCTTGCTTCGGCTCCTCGCACTCGGGCCGCGCCTTGCGCGCGGCGAGCGCGATCGTCAGGCAGGAGTCGACCAACGGAACGGGCGCCGCGTGCGGATCGCAACGTCGCGGCGCCTCCCCGTCGCGACCGACGGCGATATCGTCACGCATACGCCTGCGACCATCGAGGTCATGCCGCGCGCCCTCTCGGTTCTTGTACCGATTGAACCGGAAGACACGCTGGCGCTCAGCCGGGCCTAACCCTTCTTCGCTCGCGAAAGATTGTCGGCTGCGAAATCCCAGTCGATCAAGCGATCGAGAAACCCCTCGATGTAGCGGGGACGCTCGTTTTGGTAGTCGAGGTAGTACGCGTGCTCCCAGACGTCGAGTGTAAGCAACGGGGTGTGCCCCTTCTGAAGGGGGTTCTCGGCATCGGAGCTACTCGTCACGCGAAGACGAGTGCGGTCATCGAGCACGAGCCACGCCCATCCCGAACCGAACTCGCCCGCAGCGGCTTCGGAGAAACGCTGTCGAAACTCCGCCACCGAACCGAACGCGTCGACGAGTGCATCCCGCAAGGCCCCTTTGGGTTCGCCGCCCCCGCTCGGGCTCATACTCCGCCAGTAGAACGTGTGGTTCCAAACTTGGGCCGCATGGTTGTAGAGGTCACCTCCCGCGGTGTGGATCAGCTCCTCGAGGGACTTGCTGGCGTCGGGCTTACCCTCCACGGCCTTGTTCAACTTGTCGACGTAGCCCTGTTGATGCTTGTTGTAGTGGATATCTACCGTCCGCGGACTGACCGACGGGTCCAGTGCGTCAGCGGAGTAGGGAAGGTCGGGCAATGAGAACGTCATGTTGAGGTCTCCGATTCTCTTCGGGTTGTCGAAGTGTCGAGAGCCAACGGCTCCTTGAAAGTCAGCGTGCGATACGGGAACGGGATCTCGATGCCGGCTTCGTCGAGGGCCCGCTTGATCGCCGTGACGACTTCACCCCGCGACCGCCGCACTCCGAGGGGTGTCGAGTCGCACCACCAGGCCACTTCGATATCGATACTCGAAGCACCGAAGGCCTGCGGAAAGACCTCGACATCGCGATCCCGATCGACCGTGTCACAGCCTTTGACAGCCTCTGTGATCACCTCGACGCTTCGGGAAACATCTTCGCCGTAAGCGACGCCCGAAAGAATGTCGACTCTGCGTGTACGATCACTGGTGAGAATCTCGACCGGGCTCTTGAAGAGAATCGAGTTCGGAAGCACCAAGAGCTCGCCGCTCGGTCGGCGGAGCTGCGTCATACGGATCGTCACGTCTTCGACACGACCCACGATGGTCTCGCACTCGATAAAGTCACCGCGTTCGAAAGGAAAGCGCCACAGGATCAGAATACCGGCAAAGAAATTCTCGAAGATGTCCTTAAACGCGAAGCCGACTGCTACGGAAGCGAGGCCGAGAGCGCCCAGCGCCCGGGTCGGCGTCAGGCCGGGGAAGACGACCATCGCCGCGAGCATGAGACCCAGGGTCCATAGGGCGATGACCGCGACACGTTCGATGAGATCCCGCAGCGAGCCGCGCAGCTCCGTGCGCGCGAGCAGCCGATTGGAGAAGCGGCGAAATACTGCGACGACACCCCACGCGAGCAGCAACACGACGAGACCCGCGATAATCAGCGGGAGATGCGCGACGAAGGCCAGCCCGACGTCGCGTATCGTTCCGAGCAGCGTGTCTGTCACGACGGTGACAGCTTCCGCAGTCGAATCGGGGACGTCGAGTTTAGGCACTACCGGTTCTTGGGCCTCTCCGTTCATCCCTGCGATTCCGTATTCAAGGTTCGGTCCACGTAACGCCTCAGTCGGGAAACGGAGAAGGGCTTGCGCAGGAAGCTGACGCGGGCGCGAGGCGAGGGCAGGCCTAGGGCCACGCGGGAGCGCCCACTGATCAGAAGAAGCGGAGCCGACTCAGCCCACTGCGCAACGAGGTCGCGCCCGAGGAAACGATCGTCCGTATCGAGCTCGACGATGATGAGGTCATAGGCCAGAGTCGAGGCAAGCCGCTCTCGCGCGCCGGTGAAACTCGATGTGACGTCAATCTGCATGTCTCTGCGCCTTCCGCCACGTCGAGCGAGAACCCGCTGGATCGTTTCCGCGAGCACCGCGTCGTGTTCAATCACGAGAATCCGAGCCACGGGCCCCCCGAGCTTCTGAATCAACTCTCGGGGCTGCGATCCGGGTCGGGTGGGAGTCGAGCGGGATCATCCTCGCGCACCGGCGGCGCTTCTAGCGGTGGTCGATCCTCAGGTTGTCTTTCCGGAAAGTCGACACTCTCATCGGATTTCGGGTCGCCGATCGGGGGCGCGTCGCGTTTTCGTTCGGGCATGCCGGGCTCTAGAAGCACGATGCGTGCCAGCCCGGCCGGAGGCTATTGTCGGTCGAGGCGCTCTTCGGCCTTGTACGCATTGAGGCGGTTGTAGAGGGTCTTCAAGCTGATTCCGAGCAGCTCGGCCACTTGCGGCTTGTCGCCGCCGAGTTCGTCGAGAGTTGCCAGAATCATGCGCCGCTCGATCTCGTCGATGCGTGTGCCGACGCGGACGCGGAGATGTGCACCGGATTCTTCCGGATCGTCGCCGAGCGGCCTTTCGAACAAGAGGTGGTCGGGCGCAATCTCGCAGTCCGCGAGAATGTGTGCTCGCGCGATTACATGAGCGAGCTCGCGTACATTGCCCGGCCAACAATGTGCGCGAAGTGCCTTTAGAGCCGAAACACTGAGCACCTTGTTCGCCGCGGCGTTCGCATTCAAACGATCGAGGAAAACGCGAGAGAGCAGCGCGACGTCGCCGTCGCGTTCGATCAAAGCGGGGAGCTCGATCGGAAAGACCCTCAGTCGGTAGTAGAGATCCTCTCGAAGCTTCCCTTCCGAAACCGCTTTCTTCGGGTCTCGATTCGTGGCAGCAATGACCCGCGTATCGACCGCTTGCAGGGTTTCTGAACCGAGGCGTTGCACTTTCCCCGTCTCCAGAGCGCGCAGAAGTTTCACCTGCATTTCGAGGGGCATCTCGGTGATCTCGTCGAGAAAAAGAGTCCCGCCAGACGCCCGCTCGAAAAGTCCTTGTCGGCGCCGGTCAGCCCCGGTGTAAGCGCCTTTTTCGTGCCCGAAGAGCTCCGCTTCGATCAGTGTCGGCGCGATTGCCCCGCAGTTCACCGCGACGAAGGGACCTCCCGAGCGGTCGCTCATTTGATGGACTGTTTGCGCGACGAGTTCTTTGCCGGTTCCAGTCGGGCCACTCACCAGCACCGTTGCGTCCGTCGGCGCGACGCGAACGATGAGATCGAACACACGCTGCATTGCTTGCGAGCGGCCGATGAGCGGGCCGAGACGTTCGGCTTGCGTGACTTTTTGGCGGATGCCTTCGATTTCCTCCCGCACGTCGCGCGTTCCGAGTACGCGACGAAGAGCCTCGCGCAGCTCCCGCGAGCGGACCGGTTTTTCGAGGAAGTCGCTCGCGCCTCCCTTGAGCGCTCGCACGGCCGAATCGACCGAACTGTTGCCCGTGATGAAAATGACTTGGGTGCCGGCCCGGGCGGAGAGTTCCGGTAGCAACTCGAAGCCCTCTCCGTCGGGGAGGTCGATGTCGAGGAGAGCGACGTCCACCGGGGTTCGCGACACCCGCTCGCGCGCCTCGGCGAGGGTCACAGCACTCTCCACCCGCAGGCCTTCGCTGGCCGCGATCATGGAAACGGCCTTCAGGGCGTCCGGGTCGTCCTCGACGATCAACGCCAGGGGTTGCTCATCTGAAACCACGATGCGGTCTCCCGGGCGGAAGCTTGCCCCATCCGGCGCCGACCCGCTCTCTCGCCGGGACCCCCTATTCCGAGATGTGCAAAACCGTGTAAGAATTACAACCATGTCGGAGACCTCGGCCTTCTCGCACTGGTTTTCCGAGCGCCTCGCCGAGCAAGCCGAATCGTTGTGCAGGGAGTGGCTCGATCGGCTGCTCGCACTGCTTCCCGAAGAGGCCCACGAGATCTTTCCCACGGAAACGCTCCTCGATCACGTCCCTCTCGTAATCCGCGGCTTGGCACGGGACGTATCGGAACCCATTACCGAAGGCGTCGCGATCTCGTCCGCGATCACCGAGAAAGCGAGAGAGCTCGGGGATCTGCGTTTCAGTCAACGCGCGAGCGTCCACCAGATCCTTCGGGAGTACGCCATTCTCGCGGAGTTGTTGTCGAAGTTCCTCGTCGACAGCCTCGAAGAGGCACCCGGAGAAGCTCCTACAACGAGGGAGGCCCTGCACATCAGCGAGCGCCTCAACGACGGAATTCGGATCCTGATGCAGGCGTCCGTCGATTCCTTCAGCGAACGCTACACCGAGACGATCGAGCGGCAGCGCGCCCAACTCGAAAGCTTCAACCGGATGATCACGCACGAGATCCGCAACCCCCTGAACAGCCTCGAACTCGGTGTCGACCTGCTGACCGAAGAGAACATGTCGCCGTCCGGTGTCGAAAAGGTCGCCGGACTGCTGCACCGGAGTGTGGATCGGATCACTCATCTGCTGCGGAATCTCGAGGCCCTGGTGACCGTCGACGAGGACCCCGACGGGCCGACACGCCAAGAACTCGAACTTTCTGGGATTGCAAACGACGTCGTTGATCAACTCTCCGACATGATCGATGCGCGGGACGTCGAGGTCCGTATCGATGGCAGCCTCCCCCGGATCGTGAGCGACCCCCATCGTGTCGAGATGATCCTGCTCAACTTGATCGCGAACGGAATCAAGTACAGCGATCGCGGGAAAGAAAAGCGGTGGGTGACCGTCGAACACCTCGCTACCGACACCGCTGAGACCGAGCTGACGATTCAGGTTCGAGACAACGGCATCGGCATTCCCACGGATCAGCAAGAAGCGGTCTTCGGACGCTTTTTCCGCGCCCACAAGGATCGCGACAGCGAGCTCG
Source organism: Myxococcota bacterium (assembly GCA_965223705.1). Taxonomy (GTDB): domain Bacteria; phylum Myxococcota_A; class UBA9160; order UBA9160; family UBA6930; genus UBA6930. The sequence continues at coordinate 9,282 of CBDCXK010000001.1, forward strand.
GAGTGCGCGGGAGCGGCCTGGGATTGTCGATTGTCGCTGACTGCGTCAGCGCACTCGACGGCACGGTCGAACTCGAGTCCGTCGAAGGTGAAGGAACCACAGTGACGGTGCGCTTCTCCGCACACGCGTTGCCCAAGGACTAGACACCAAGGGCCACGCGCGCATAACCTGGCGCGATGGCGTCGGAAGAAGAACAACACGAGTGCCTTCGCCGGACGTTTTCCGACGCTCTCGGTGTTCCGTTTTCCCAGGGCAATGTCGTCTCTCCCCTTCGAAACGGCGTCGAGATTTTTCCCGCGATGCTCAAGGCGATCGACGACGCCGTCGAAACCGTCGAGTTCGTCACGTACGTGTATTGGCGCGGCACCGTCGCCCGAGAGTTTGCAGAAGCTTTCTCGCGGGCTGCCAAGCGCGGCGTGCAGGTGCGGGTTCTACTCGACGCGGTGGGTGGGGGCGCGATCGAAAGCGGGCTCGTCGAGAACATGCGCCGCGCGGGCGTCGAGTTCGCGTGGTTCCGCCCCGTTTCCATGTTCTGGAGGGCGCGGCATCGCACCCATCGAAAGATCCTGGTATGCGACGGTCGGGTCGGTTTCACGGGAGGCGTGGGGATCGCGGCAGAATGGGAAGGCGATGCGCGACACCCCGGGGAATGGCGGGATACCCACTTCCGAATCTGCGGGCCGGCCGTCCGCGGCCTTCGAGCCGCCTTCGTGGGCAACTGGATCGAAACCGAGGGATCCCTGGTGGACCTGCTCGAAGATGCCCCCGAGCAACCCCGATCGGGGGACGGCGCAGTCCAAGTGATTCGATCCTCGGGAAGCGTCGGTTGGGAGGAAACCGCGGTCGTCTTTTGGACGCTCTCGCGATTGGTCGAACGATCAATTCGCATCACCACGGCGTACTTCGTCCCCGACCGCAGAACGACGCGTTTTCTGATATCGGCGGTACGGCGAGGCGCCTCCGTCGAGCTGATGGTGCCCGCGCGCAGACGCACCGACTCGCGACTTTCGTACGTCGCAGGTTCGGCGCACTACGCCGCGCTCCTCGAAGCGGGCGTCCGGATCTACGAGTACCAGCCGACGATGCTCCACGCGAAGACCCTGACGATGGACGGGAGGGTCGCTTGGCTCGGTTCATCGAACTTTAACCAGCGATCCATGCGCCAAGATGACGAGATCGGGTTGCTCGCGATCGCCCCCGATGTCTGCTCGAAGCTGGATGCGCATTTCGAGGAAGACAAAAAACGCTGCGAGGAGATCGAGCCGCAACGCTGGTCCCGGCGGAGTCCGTGGCAAAAGGCTGCGGAGTGGCTGGTGCACCCGGTTCGCTCTGAACTTTGATCGCGTGGTCGCAACTCGAGGTTCGCGTCAGCTCTCTCCCTCGTCCCCGCGAACGGTGAGGACAGGGCAGGGGGCGCTGCGTAAGGTGCGCTCCGCGACACTTCCAATGAACGCGTGTGCGAGTCCGGTTCTCCCGTGGGTCCCCATCACGATCAGGTCGATCCCCAAACGATCCGCCGCTTGGCAGAGAGCCTCCGAGATGTTGTTTCCCTCGAAGACGTCGTACTGAGCCAGCGTCGGCGGTTGCGTCAGGCCTTCGACTACCTGGCTGAGGTTGCTACGCGCTTGTTGCTCGAGTTCGAGGAGGTTCGGTAGCGCGACGGCAGATCCTGTCCCGGCCGGTGCCGGATACCCGTACGCGTAGCTCGGCGGTTGAATGATGTGTACGAGCGTGAGGTTCGCAGCGAGCTTCTCGGCCAATTTCACACCGATCGCGAGCGCGGCTCGCGCGTGCTCGGAAAAGTCGTAGGGAACCATGAGTTGCTTGAAGTCACTCATAGTGTTTCCGAAGCCTCATCGAGGGTAAAGCCGACCTTGAGGGTGACTTGCCAGTGCGAGATCTCGCCGTCCTCGATGTGGCCGCGGGTTTCGACCACCTCGAACCATCGGAGGTTGTGGAGCGTGCGACGCGCGCGATCGATGGCGCTCTTGACAGCGTCATCGGCTCCTTTCGGTGACGAGCCGGTGAGTTCGACAACTTTGTAGACGTGTTCGGTCATGTGGGTTCCTATTTGTAAGTTCTGGTCGGCGGAGATCCATTCATTGCAATTCGGTTGCCGCTATTGCACGGACTTCGAGTTGCCCGCGCCAACCGTCACGATCGAGTGCAAAGGCAGTGCCACAGCCCGCGGTGGCACCCGTCTTGCAGCATGCGAGAGCGACGGAGGCGAGGTGATTGGCTGGGTTGTCGCGTGGGTCGTGCTGGGATGCCTCGCACAGTTCCGTCCGCTGACCCAGGCCCTCGCGGTTTCGGACCACCTCGCTCACTGGCTTTCAGCAGCTGCTTTTGTGATCGCAGCGGTCATCGTCTGCCGCGATCGACCGAGTCGTGTCTGAGAACGGTTGCGCAGTCAATCCGTCGAAGGAGTCGTTTCGACGGGCGGTGTCGTCACATCGCGCGCGATGGCACCGCTAGCGCCCAGATCGTTGTCGACCTCTCGGACACCATCGATCTTCGAAACCAAGAGCTCGATGCGCTCGAGGTCTTCCGCGCTGGGAACCTGTCCGCTCAGCGTCACGCGACCGTTCTCGACGCGGACCGCGACGTTGCGGGTCACGGGTTGCTCTCGGAGCTCGTCTCGGACACGTTCCGCCAGCCGTCGATCCGCGGGATCCGCAACGGCGTCACTCTCGGCGCCGCTCCAGCAACCGGCAGCGACTAGAAGCGCCGCGCACCCCGCGGCGACGAGCCGGACCGCGCGACTATTTCGCCGCGACACGTCTAGGCCACCCGAGCGGAGCCGCGCGCCAGCACGAGCCAGACGGCGTGAAGCATTCCGGGGACGTAGCCCAGCAGGGTCAACAGGACGTTGAGCCAGAAGTGGCCCGTCAAGCCGACCTGCAAGAAAGCGCCCAGCGGCGGAAGAAGTATCGAGATGAGAATGCGAATCAGATCCATTGCGGTCTCCTCGACGTGAACTACAGCAAGCGCCGTGCCGAACCTCAGTCGGCACCCTACTTGCACTCACAAGTGTGTGGCGCGGGAGGTGCCCCGTGAAACTGTTGGTCGTGGACGACGATCGAGATTTCCTAGCGGCCTTGGCCTTGTCCCTCCGCACGCGAGGCTTCGAGGTCGAGGAGGTCCGCAGCTACTCCGATGCGTTGGACGCGGTCGGCGACAGGGAGCACGACGCCGTGGTCTCGGATATCGATTTGGGCCCCGGACCAAGCGGTCTCGATCTCTTGGGGTACATCCGTCAAAGGGCTCCGGAACTGCCTGTCATCTTGGTCACAGGGACGGTGCGTGCAGAGACCCTTGCGGAAGCGCGCGGGCTCGCCGCAACCGCCGTGCTCGAGAAACCGATTTCAGTCCGTCAGCTTGCAGCGATGATCGAGCGTTAGTCCGACATCGGTGGCAAGAGGGGACACAACACCTCCGGACCGTCGAGTACGGCGGTAAAGCTTTCTTCGAGGTAGAGATGAACGTCGGAGCTGTCGTGCGCGTCGTAACCGATCGATGCGTCTCGACCGCACACGAAGCGGAGATCGCCGCCGCGTCGGCTAGCGATCAGCCCGCCGCGCAGATGCGGTGCCCATAGTACGGGCCCCTCGAGCAGGCGCTCTGTGTGCTCGAGAACCGGTTGGCCGCCCTCGACGGTCGCTCGCGCGAGTTCTCCGTAGTGCGCGGGAGAGAGCGCCAGCGCGTAGGGGCCCGACACGCCTTCGCCGCGAAGCTGTTCGAGTCCCTCGGCAACCGCCGCCGGCAAACCTTCGCCCGCATCCGGGAGTGCGACTCCCGGACAGCCGGCGTCGGTGACGAGCCCGGGGATATCCGCGTCGGCGAAGCCCTCAAAGAGCGCGACGTCTTCTGCAGCGGCGAAGCTCTTGGCCGCTTCGGTTAGAGGGCGCAGATCCGGATCGCCGGCTCCACGGTCGACTCGCTCGAGCTCGTTTCGCGCGAGTGAAAAGCCCACCCGGAGTTCCAATAGCGGACGCACCCGACGGCGCCGTAGACGAGTCGAATCCTCGGGCCGACCTTCCAACGGGTCGGCCCGGCCGAGGTCAACCGAGGAGAACTCCCAGCCGAGGGGACCGTCGACGTCCATCAAGCGACGGGCTGCCAGATGCAGTTCGAGGACCCTTCGCGCCTCCTCGTCGATTTCCTCCCAGGCCTTCGCGGAAACCGGGGCCAAGTCGCGGTGAAGTGCCATTAGGACCCTCTCTTCAGCGCGCCGATGCCGAGATCTCCCTCGGCGGGCGCTCTCTCCGCGTGCTCCGCGCCGACGATCGACTCTTCGCTCCACAGAAATTTCTTGAGGAAACTGTCAAACACCGGATCCCGGCGGCGGATCCACTCGAGCGTCATGCAGGCGTGCTCTTTTTCTTCGTCTCGGTTGTGCGCGAGGATGCGAGCGAGTTCGTCGTCCTCGCTAGCATCCACCCGTTGCGCGTACCAATCGACGGCCTCGAGTTCCTCGATCAGCGACGCAATCGCCCGGTGCATCTCGATCGTCTCCGGGCGAAGCTGCTCGCGCGGCTCATGCATTACTCCCGCCATCCGACTACCGACGCCTTCGTGCGAGTCGCAGTGAACCGGCGACCGCTGTGGCACCGATTCCCAGTCCCAACACAAGGGGAAGGAAGCTCGCCGTGTCGGGAAGGCGCGAGCCGGTATATTGCGGCGCGGTGCGGCGATGTTCGCGCATCGGGTCGCTGTTCTGTTCGAGGTTTCGCGGCGGCGGCGTGTGTCGCGGGGCAATCCGAGTGATCGCAACCGAGATGATCCTAGAACGGTCGATCGTTTCCTTCTTGGAGACGAAGTCGCGATACGCGGGGTCGTCCTTGCCGAGGACCTCGACGAATTCGACGGTGGAGTTCACCGCGTCGGGCTCGTTCAAGAAAATCACTCGGACCGCGTCGCCGACCTCGAGGGAATCACGGCCGGTGATTCCTTCGTTCTGCTTGGCGAAGCGCGTGACGATGGCGTAGTCGACCTCGATCTCGCCGGCTTCCGTCAGGAGGTGCGCTTCCCGGGTACCGTGATCGATTTTCGTGACTTCACCCACCAGGGTACGAGAGTTCGGAATCGCTTGGCCGAACGCCTGCACGCTTGTCAGAACTGCCAAGGTCATGGCAAAACTTACAAATCTCATGTGACCTCCATCGCGATCCCCCGCGAAACGAGGCCATCGCAGTTCTCGACTCTCGGGAACGCAAGTTGTGTGCCGTACCGACCGGGCACGGGAACTGCAATCCCATTCTCCTATGCGGTTCGATGTCGGAGGTATGTGTTCACGGGTCGAACGCGTCGCGTGGATCGCGGCGGGCGCCGCGGCCGTGGTTGCGATCGTTGTCTACGCCCTGCCTCGTCTCGTCGGTTTTGTCGAAAAATCCAGATTCGAAGCGGCCTCTCGCTCGTCGCAAACCGCTTGGGCGAAGCCCCTCGATGTCGCGTCAGACGACCGCGTAGACGCCAAGGCTTACGCGGCCGACACGACCGAATGGTCTTCGAGTCGCATCCGTCATTTTCGCCGTTCCCTCGTCCACAGCGACGCGGCGCCCAGAGGCGGAATTCTACGGAGTGCCGACGGGCGAATTGACGCACTCATCCTCGAAGGGACCGGGGAGTGGTCCCTCAATCGAGGCGTGGGTCGGATCGAGGGAACGGCACCCCTTACCGCGGCGGTGGGCAACATCGGGATCGCCGGCCACCGGGATGGTTTTTTTCGAGCACTCCGCCACGTGCGCATGGGAGACCACTTTACGATCGAGACACCCGGGCGGACGCGGACCTTTGCCGTCGATCTCATCCGTGTTGTCGAACCGGAAGCCGTTCACGTCCTCGATCCCACGGCCACGCCTACGTTGACCCTCGTTACGTGTTACCCGTTTTACTGGGTCGGCAGCGCCCCACAGCGATTCATCGTTCGGGCACGGGAGATCGATATCTAGCGAGCTCGGGGGCGGCCTCGGAGTTGCTCCTCGATCGATCGCGTTTTGTCTGTCACGACACCTCCGGTGTGAAGGGTTGTCTTCCGCTCGATCAGCAGGATGTGACATTCGGATTCTGCGATCGGGTTGTGCGGGGTGCCTTTCGGGACCACGAAGAGGTCGCCTTCGTCGAGCTCTACCGTTTCGTGCTCGAGTTCGATCCTGAGGCACCCTTTGAGCACGTAGAAGAGCTCGTCTTCATCGTCGTGGCTGTGCCAGGCGAGGGTGCCTTCGACTTTGGCGACCTTGATGTAGGCGTCATCGACCTCGGCGAGAATTTGCGGGGACCAGAGGTCGGTGAGAGTCGCCGCAATCTTCCTAGGCGTATGGACTTTCGACATCGAGTTTCTCCCGAAGCACGCCGCGCAGACCGTAGCCGCCCCCGCCAGTTCCGGCTCGGCTAGGATCACAGGGAAATGCGCCAAGCCTTCTTTGCCGTTGTTTGGTTCTTGCTTTCGCTGCCGGCGCTGGGCGAGGACGCCCCTGCCGAGGACGGCCCCTCTCTCCCTCAGCCCATACCCGTTGCGGAAGTCGCCGAGCGTGCGGAGGAAACGGCGAGCCTACTGAGACGGTCGCGGGCCTTGGCAGAGCCCGACGTATCGATCGAAGCTGTCAAAGATCTTCTCGCGGGGGCTATTTCCGAGCTGGAGCGACGACGGGTGGAGACCCAAACGTTGCTGAAACATCGGCCGGCGCTCGCAAAGCTCAACTCTCTGGAACGCGATTGGAGGCGGCAGGCCAGCGAACTCGAAGCGTGGCGCACCACGCTCACTCGGAGGGTCGCGCGACTGGGACGGGAAGTCGAGAGGCTCCGGTCGCTCGACCAGGTCTGGTCCGCGAGCTTGACGTCCGCAAACGAAAGGGGCGCGCCCGACGAAGTCATCGCGGCGATCACGCGCTCCGAGGAGGAGATCAAGGACGTCCGCGAAGTCGTCTCGAGGCGTCGCGGCGAAGTCTTGGGTTTGCAGAACCGGGTTGCCCAGCAGGAACTTCTCGCTTCTGAGGTCTTGGAGTCAATCGATGAATCGCGAGCCACGATTCGCGATCGCCTATTTGAACCCGACAGTGCGCCGATCTGGTCGGCGCTTTCCGACAGCGACGCGAAACCGACCGCGAACATCGCGACCGCACTCAAAACGAATTGGGTCGCGATCCGCGGGTTCGTCGGGGAGAGGCCTCGCCACGTCGGTTTGGTCGCCCTTTTCTTCGTGGTCGCGTGGCTCGCTGCGCGTAATCTCAAGCGGAGTGTTGCGGCGCGTCGGGCGGCTGGCGGGAAAATCGAGCGGTCCGCGGAAGCGCTCGAGCACCCGTTGGCGCTCGCACTCGTCGCGGCACTGCTATTGACGTATTGGATTTTCCCACTCGCTCCCAGTGCGTTCTTTGATGGTGTGGGTCTGCTTCTGCTACTGCCGCTCGTGGTGCTGCTTCCGCGTCTCACGCACACCGAATTCCGCCCGGTCTTGTACGCCGTCGCCGCGTTCTATGTCGTCGACCGCCTTCGCGCCGCGTTTCAGGGTGCCGCGCTCGAGAGCCGCGTGATTTTCGCGATCGAGTGTGTGGCGGCTTCGTGTTTGTGCATTCTACTGCTGCGACCCGCTCGTTTGGCGAAGGTGCCCGACGCCAATTCGGTCCCGCGTTGGCTCGGTACCGCCGTCCGCGTCGCTCTCGTCGTCTTCTCCGTCTCGTTTCTCGCGAACGTTTTGGGCTACTTCTCACTCAGCAAAGCTCGGAGAGGGC